>NZ_CP041984.1 GCF_014522325.1 Lactobacillus sp. PV012 | reverse complement strand
GCAGGAAAAGCCTGCCTGCTTTTCCTTTCTTTAAGTGTAAGGTTTTATGCTGTCAATTCCTTAATGCTCGAAATGCGTGCATTTCTGCGCTTATCATTGACAGCTTTAGAAAGGAACCTCTTCTTCCGCTGGTGTAGCTACATTAGGGTCATGTAAAAAATGAGCAGCATGTGCAATTACAGTATGATAGTACTTAGTTTCTTGATTTTGAGTAGTTGAACTTACTTGAAGACGTCCTTGTACTAAAACTTGGCGTCCTTTACCACAATATTGGTTCATCGCTGAAGCCAATTTATCAAAAGCAACGCATCTGATGAAATCAGCTTCTTTTTTATCGTTCCTACGTGGTACAGCAACAGTAAACCATGCATAATCACGCCCTCCGGAGCTTTTCTTAATTTCAGGTGCATGTGTCAATCTACCTAATAGCTTAATGTCATTCATTTTCGTTTCTCCTTTAAAAATTAAATTGTTGCAGATATATCTTTTAAGTCAGCGATGGCTGAGTTCGCATAGTGAGCTGTCATACTAAGGCTTTTGTGTCCTAGTAAAACTTGAGTTGTAGTCATTGGCACTCCTTTTTCTGTTAAAAGAGCTGCATAGGTGTGTCTAAGTAAGTGACACTTAAAAGGTATTCCTGTTTTCTTAGCGAAGTCAGTGGCATACCACTGTAAAGTCCTTTTTGAGACTCTAAAAAGTGGGCGCGAGTCTAATTCCAACTCTTCTCGATACTTCCACACCACTTGTGCAGGTACTTGCTCAGTAATTGGAATACACCGATCACTACCCCATTTGGCTTCGTGAATATCAATATAGACAGATTTTCCTCTTAAAGTGACATCTGTTGGTCTAAGATGTGCTGCTTCACCCACTCGACAGCCAGTGCCCATCATAAGGTAAAAAGCAGCTCTGATATTTTCTTGTAAGCCATCAATGTAAGATGTGAAAATTTTTATTTCTTCATCACTTAGTCTAGATATTTTTTGAACAACCACTTTAGGATAGTGTTGCTTAACATCTAGATTTTCACGTAAGCCCTCTTTGACGCTCCAATTAATAAGTACGCTAAACGTCGATAATTTATTTTTTATTGTTTGATTTTTTTGCCCTTTTTTAATTAAAAAATGAACAAATGTTGATATATCAGTATTTTCTAACGTTAAAAAATTTAGCTTTTCTTGATTAAAATAATCTCCAAGTTCTTCAAGTCGACTTCTATATTCTCGAAGCGTACCTTTAGCGCACCCCTCTAATTCCTTATCTTCCAGGAACTTTTCGCATATTTCTCTAAATTGCATAAATATAAAAATTGGTCGTGTGTCTACACACGATCCTCGCTTTTAGTCTCAGAAAGACGCATGATTGCAGCTGTTAGCCCATCTAGCTTACTTTCAATACGAATTATAAGCATAAGAGCAATAACCACGCCTGACGCCTGTTCTAAGACATATTTCATGATTTCTTGTGTCATCTATTTAGCCTTTCTAATGATGTCACCCATGTTTATAGAGCAAACTTTGCAAAGGTCTAAAGATCCCGTTAGCATCGCAGAGCTGTCTGCATGTTTGACATCCAAGCGATAAACTACATCTTTTACTCTCTTACAAAGTTCACACTTTCGATAGACTGGATGAGCATAGCTTACTAATTCTAAATATTTATCCATCATCTTCTCCTAAACAAAAAGAGGGAGGGATTTCTCCCCTCCCTCAAGCAACATTATTCGGCTTTGTTGCTAAAGATAGCGTCAGATTGAGTAGTGTAGTACTTCGCACCAACAACACCAACAAACTTGTTTACACCATCTTTCATAAATGCACCTGCTGCTACGATTTCATCCATAGCAGCCTTTACAGTATCTTCAGGTAAATCTACCTTAGGGTTAGCAATTGAAAGATTAGTATTCTTGCCTTCACCGTTGACAAAGGTTAATTTTAAAACTTTTGTTGCCATTCTTATTCCTCCTCTTTAAATTAGTCTTCTAAAAAGCTACCATTAGTTACTTCAGTCATGTTAACAGCAGTAATTTCACCGTTAATTAACTTGTCTAAAGCTTTAACTACTTGCATCACTTGGTCATTAGTGGCTTCTTTTGCCAAGTTAGATAATGAAACGCTAGTTTCCTTGGTAGCCCCCTCTTTTACATACTTGACACCTAATTTTCTTGATCCAAATACAGTTTCCAACTTCATTAAATTTTCCTCCTCAATAATTTTAAATTTGTGAGAAAGTAAAATTGCACAAAAAAAGCAATGATACTTTCTCACCGCATTGGTCTCTTCATCGTGATGTCATCATTGCTTAATTCATTTCAAATGTATAAAAGTGTTCTTTCTTGATGTAAATTAATTATATCTAATATCAACTAAAATAACAATATTATAATTAAATATATTTGTTTTATGTAATTTTGTTATTTATTCAAAATTGATAGTATCCAGAATCTTTTCTTTACTTACTTGATCTAAACCCAAGTACTTCAAAGTCATTTCTTCACTTGAATGATTTAAAAGACTCATCACAAGTCCAATATTATAGTGACTTTGTTCATATACCATATAAGCTCCTGTTTTGCGCATGGTATGAGTTCCAAGATAGGGAATACTTAAAAGGTCTCCGACTTTGGCCATAACTTTATAGTACTGCTTTTCAGTAATATGCCTATCAGGGTGTCTAATTGAGGGAAAAAGCCACTCCGAATCTATATTTTCTTTTTGTAGCCAATCTAGATACTTCTTTAAGTCTTCCTCTACAGGTCTTAAGTAAAGAGTATTGGCTTTCCTAGTCTTCTTATCGACAATATATGCATTTCTTTTAATAGTTCCATCCTCTTCAAAAATTTGGGAACGTCTAAGAGCCAATACATCACTAACTCGAAGTAGGGTGGCTTTACCTACTTGAAAGATAGTATAGTTTCGCCTTCCAACTTTGAAATTATTCAGTAAAGTATCTTGGACCTGATGAAGAATATTTTTATCTTTAATCGGTAGTACTAGCTGTTTCATTTTAATTAATCCTATCTTATGGGTTAGGTCTATTTATGCTTAAAACATAAAAATAGACCCTTATTTATTAATCATAAAATAAGAGTCTTGATTTATCAATATTCTTTAGGGGTTATTTATTAGAAATAGACCCTAGCTTATTTTCCTTTAAATATTCATTAATAAATTCACTTACTTTTGCTTCTTTGCATAACCTATAAATGTATTCTTCTTGGGCTTCGTAAGCATTGGTACCAAAATCAAAGTTTATTAATGAATTGCATTGGTTTAATTCTTCTTTAGTGGGAATACATTTCTCTTTAATACTATCTTTTTTCCTAGATAATTCTTCTAGTACCTTATTCTTTTGGGCCTGATTATCGAAAATAACTACTCTTTGAAAGAGTTTTTCTTTTTCAAAGTAATCCGGGGAAAGTTCATAATGTTTTTTAGAAATAAATAATTGTTCAAGTAAATACTCATAAGATTCTCTTATAAAATATTGAAAAGTTAGTACTTCCCTTTCATTTGGCGGCACAACTCCTAAAATTGGTACTACAGTAAAAAATCTGAACTTATCCATATAAACACCTAATGAGTCAAATATAGTGTTGTTTTTATATTGTAATAATATTTTACTCCAATGCACCTTTGAACTACTTTGCCCCAAACTATAAGATTGAACTTGGTCCCTAGCTATTTCTTCATCTTTAATATAGATACAATAATCTGGATCTATCGTATACAGCAATCTTGGTTCATCACCTCCAAAATATTCCCAATTACCTATATCTTTTAATTTAACTCTATACTTTTCTTTAATTGGTAGTTCTAACCCAAACCGTTTCTTCCATAGTCGTTCTACCTGATAGTCACTAGCTGATTTATTAATAGGAGTATTAGTATCATTTTCTCGTACAAAAATTTGTCCAGCGTGAATTGGTCTTCTTGATCCCTTTGGGTGTTTATCCTCAGTGAGGTAAACAGGAACATCTGATGTATCTTTGATTACAATAATATCTATTTCATGATTTTCAATGGTTAAAGTCTCAACAACTACTTTAGGTACCTGAGAGTTAGCAATAGGTAATTGATGAAGATAATCCGTAATTTTTTGAGTATTAAGACGATTTTCATCATCTTCAACTCCTACTATATTTCTGTCATCATCAACGCCAATTATTAAGTAGCAATCTTCATGATGTACAGTATTTACAAAACTAAAAATATCTTTTATAAATTCACTTTTATCATTCGAAGAGTACCACTGCTGTTTAAAGTCATGGTATTCGTCTTCTGGTTTGGTTAATACCTTTTCAATATTTTTCATATTCTATCCTCGGTAATTTATTTTTTTCTAAAATGTCTCTTGAACCATCCTTTATGTTCATATTCTTCTTTAACGACGTCTTCACGTTCACTTTTAACGTTAGATTCACTGTTAGTTTCTTCCTTATCCTGTTTAGGCTTGTCCAACAGGTTTAGCGTCTGTGCATTAGTAGTTAATTTAGTTAAAGAAGCTATCTGTCCATCTTTAACAGCAAGCTGTTCCTTCATATCTTCGTAAGCCTTATCAGATGTCTTAATCGTTTCCTTTAAAGAAGCTATAGTTTCATCCTTAGAAGCCACCACTTGCTCGTATTGCTGTTTCTGAGCTTCTAACTGTTTTTTTAACGTTAAAATATAATCATCTTTACTAAAACCATGATTTTGAGCCTCAGATTGGGATTTTGGATTACTCAATTCAGATTTTAACGCGTTAAAATCTGTTAAGTTATAGAGCTCTCTTTTACCTGATTTTTTAACAGGTGTGATTTTTTTGCGATCAATAAAGCGAGAGACCCTCATGGCATTAGTGCCTAGTTTTTCAGCTATTTTAGACTTTGATAATATTTTATTTTCCATAATTAACACCTTTTTAACGTTAATTAACGTTAACTATTTTTGTTATCATCTTTTCTATTGATAAGTATTTCATTTTGCCAGTAACCAAACAAGTTCTTCATTGAAATGTATAAATAATTCTTGGGATTTTTAATTTCACCTTTTTTCGTTGTTCGCATTTTATTGAAATATCTTCTAAGAGCATTAGTGGTTTTTTCTTTTAACTCATCATCGTAATCTTCAAAGTTTAGTTTATGAGTTCCTAATTGTTCTATAGCTTCCTCTCTACTATCATTAGCAGCATTTAAAATGGTGCTAATGCATTCAGATACTTCTTGAGGTGTTCTGAACCACATCTTAATTAGGTCTAAAGATTCTTTATTTAAGAACATAGGCATTGAAGAATTTGTATTCAAGAATTCATCTAAATGATTTAATAAATCTTCGTTTTGTTTTCTAACCAATTCTTTGGGATATTTTTGTGATGAAAAATCCCAAGTTTGAGTATCTTTCATAGTATCTTTTATAGTATCTGAATTATTCTTATCTTTATATGGTTTAGTTTTTAAACCTCCGTTTGGCTCTAAGGTTGATGCTTGATTGTTGCAATTTTCACAATCACTACTTTCTTGATTTGACGGGATTTCTTTATTTTTTGACCGAGGTTTGATTTTTAAACCTCCGCTTATATCAAGGCTTTGCGCTTGTGAAGTTTGTGAAATTAAATCCTCGGCAACGTATTCTGGCTGTAAAAGATAAAATTTATCAGGTAAATTTTTTTGTGACTTTGGATCAAAACCTTGTTTTTCAATTTCTAATAAATCAAGATTAATTAAATCTTTTTTGATGGAAATTGCCTTATTTTTTCCAACATGAAGAAGCTCTCTTAGTTGTTCAATGGTAAATATCACGTACACGTCTCCTTTAGCGTCTATCCATTGATTTGAGAGCGAGTATCTATATCTATCTTTGATGAGCATATAAGCTACGCGAGCGTCATTAGATAGATTCTCATACTTCTGATTTTCTAATAAAAATTTGGGAAATTTCCAAAACAGTTCCGCATTTATTTGCGTCGCACTGTATCTTTTGTTTTTGTCAGACATAAAAAATACCTCCAGTGCTCTTACGAACTCTGAAGGTTTAAAATTCTAGACTAAATAATATTATAATTCTACCAAAGTAGAGATTAAGTATGTTGAAAATTGGTAGTATTTTGGTATAATACTTTTAGACATAGAAAAACACATCAAAGTTCGTTTCCAGGGTTCCAATCTGATACGAGCTTTTTTTGTTTATATAAATATAATACCATAAAGGCACAAGGAACTTTAAAGTAAATTAAATAAAAACTGGCCTTTTATTTCTATTTAGGTTATTATTTGTAAGTAATCAAATGGAGGTCATAGTATGCGTAAAAAATTTGTATCTGCTTCAAAATTGTCAAAAAACGAGGTAAAAAGAGTACTTTTAACTAAAATTAAGGAAGAACAAAACAAAATATTCGATGAGGAAAAGGATGACTTATTAAATAAAGTAGTGAACAAAAAAAATAAAGCTAATATGGTTAGTTTATTTTCAGGTGCTGGCGGATTAGATTTAGGGTTAGAATTAGCAGGATTAGATGCAACTGAAGGAAAAGAATATACGAATAATATCTTAAAATCAAAAAATTTATATTTTGAAAATCGCACAAAGAGTATTTTTCATATATCTTATTCAAATGATAATTTTAAAGAGGCTAATGAAACATATGCCGAAATGTTTTCAGATGATGTAGTGAAAAATGACAAAGATATTAGAAAAATTGCACATTTTCCTGAATGTCAAATTATGGCAGGAGGATTCCCTTGTCCAGGATTTTCTGCAGCAGGACCCAGATTAATAGATGACCCTCGCAATTTTTTGTATGTACATTACATTAGAGCGTTGTTAGAAACGCAACCAGCATTCTTTGTAGGTGAAAATGTTAAAGGGCTACTAACTTTGGCTAAAGGTGAAGTGTTTAAACAGTTACTAGAAGATTTTTCATCTGCTGGATATGAAGTTAAAGCATTCTTAGTTAATTCAAGAGATTATGGTGTACCACAATTACGTGAAAGGGTAATTTTGATAGGTACAAACATAAAGAAGGTTAAAGAAAAATACGATTGGGAATATAAACTACCAGAACCAACTAATGGTGATAATTTGTTGACCAACCCATATGTAACTTTAAAAGATGCTATTGGGGATTTACCGGAAAATCCAGATGATGTATTTGAAGGAAGCTTTTCTTCAATGTATATGTCACGTAATAGAAAGAAAAAATGGAATGAACAGTCATTTACTATTCAAGCTTCAGGTCGTCAGGCTCCGTTATGGCCTGGTGGAGAACCAATGATTAAGGTTGGTAAAGATAAATGGAAATTTCAGGGAGATAAAAATAGAAGATTAAGTGTTAAAGAAATATCTAGAATACAAACATTTCCAGATTGGTTCAAATTTACTGGTGGAGAAACGGCTAAAAGTAAAAATGGATATTTAGATAAAAAGTATAAACAAATAGGTAATGCAGTTCCTGTAGAATTATCTAGAAAAGTTATGTATCCAATTGCTAAATTCTTTGTAGATCACCCAGAAATGACTGAATAAAAATAAAAAAGTTGATGTATCAAAGTCTGAAGTACCTCACAATTGTTAGACATATGTCTAACAATTGTGAGGTACTTCAGTTTATAAAACCAAGATTATCAACTTTTTTATTTTAATAATTTGTCTAGACTATTCTTATTTTGATTTACGTGGAATTATAATGTTATAGTTCTTTTCTAAATCATCAAGAACAAAATTATGAGTTAGCATAGGTCGGCTTAGCACAGGAGAAACAGTTTTATATGTACCTAATTTTGTAAGTTCTGACATGGTTGTAATAGTTGTTGGGACATCAAGCTTCTTGTAAGGAACAAAGCGAGTATAAATATTCTTCCCTCTGTTACTTCCTTCTGTCATGGGATTAATAGGTCTAACAGCAATATCAAATTCTCCAATTTCATTTAAAATATTTTTAACCGTTAGCTCTTCTAAGGAAGATATTAATTCATCAGCACTATCAATTGCACCATGGTCAGTAATAAGTAATGTGTTAGCTGTATTAGTACCATTTCCTTTACCTTTAGCAATTGTAAGAATATCTTCATTGCTAAAAACTTCATTAAAACCTAATTTAGTTTTTCCAGATCTTTTACCAAAATTAACACTTACACCAACAAAAGGCTTTTTGTCCCATGTTGGGTCATCTTTTATATTGTTTGCCCATTGGGTTATGGCTACTGTTAGCTTATCAAAAATTTGTTTTCCAAAAACATTGACCATCTTAATGTGACCATACCAATTACCATAGTAATCTGCATTAGGTTTTTTTACAGATATTTTTAATGGTTCTGAGTTTTTCAAAGTAACAAGTATGTCTGTTTTATTGTCGGGACTTGAAGCCCCAATATCCTCTGCCTTTAAAATTATGGCACCAGGTCTAACTCCAAGGTTTACTAACCATTGAGGTAAATTGTTGGGAAGAGAGGAACCTTTTAATTTATTTATGCTTAAAGCTACATTTTGTTCAACTCTGTCATAATCTTTGGTCATATTATACTCCTTTAAAAAAATCTTCGAATGTAATATCAAAGCCTTTAATGATTTTCTCAAGGTTATTTATAGATATATTTCTGTTCCCTAGCTCTACATCTGCAAAGTAAGATCTATCCATATTGATTTTCATAGCAAATTTTTCTTGACTTAAACCTGTTTGTGCACGTAATTCTTTAATACGGTTTCCTATCCATTGATTCATCATAAAAGCTCCCTTTAGTTTATAAATATCCAATGTAGTTAATTATTTATCAACGGACTATAAGCAACAAAAAGAACGCTCATATTTTATGAGCGCTCTTTTTTGATTTCCACCTACCAGTTCCACCAATTGCGTTGTTAACGTTATTTATTTTTTGCACATTGGAAGATAATAAATTGAATAACAATAGAGGTGCTACACTAAGAATGCATAAATTATTTTGAGGAGAAATTGATAATGAATAAAAACATTAAAATTAGTGCTATTGCTGCTACTTTATTAGCAGTAGCACCTGTTGCAAGTTCTGTAGTAAATAATTCCACTACTTCTAGCGTTGTTCAAGCTGCAAAGAAAAAGAGTACAAAGAAAAAAGTTGTAAAACATAAAAAAGCAAAAAAGGTAAAGAAAACCGTAACTCCTAAGAAAACAAAGAAAGCTACAAAAAGTAGTAAAAAGGTGGTTAACCATACAGCAGATTATAATTACAAACATGCAGATGCTATTATTCCTAAAAAAGATATAAAGTTAGCTGGTAAATTTAAAACGGATCCGACCGGAAAAAGAAAAGCATATCAAACACTTAAAGCTGGTCAAATGTACGATCTAAAATCTTTGGATGGCCACTCATCTTATGACACAGAATGGTATCATAAAGGAAAATATTATATTGAGATAGACGAGGATGATAAGGATGGATTATATTCTAATGTAGAATTTAATGCCGCAGATGTGACCCCTTATAACTTGAAGAACGATAAAACCGCAAAAAAGTATAGAGACGCTTATAAAAAGTTTGAAAAGAAAGTAAATACAGCTACTGAAGTTATGGCCTTTAAATTAAAAAAAGATGCTACAGTATATTTTGATACTGAAGATATAAAAGTAGCTAATAGTCCTCTCTATTCCGATGAAGATGATAATGATGATATGACTGAAATCTTAACGCCGTTAACTAATATATCGTCACAAGAAAAGCAGACTGTTAAAAAGAATAAAATTGTACAGGTTTCGCGTCTTGGTGGCGTAAAATTAATTGTTAAATATAATGGTAAATACTATTATGCGGTAGCCGCTTACCGATCCCAGCATCGTCATGAAAATGAGATCACTACCTATATACCAGCAGATAGTGTAACTTTTACTAAAATAAAAGATGCGGATTATGATCCACGTGTATCAAAATACAATTTTGATTAAATTCTAAAAAGATGAACCTTAAATTTAGGGTTCATCTTTTTATGTAGCCGATAAAGTTCATACAATGTTGTAAAGAATATCCCCATATCCCCACAACTTGCGTTGGCTACGGCTTCGGGGGCACGGAAGACGGCGCAGCCGACTGAAGCCCCGAAGGCTAGACATAAGCTACCAAAGTGGGGATATGGGTATAATAAAAATTTCTAATTTAAAAATGCTATAATTAATTTTTGTCTGATATTAATGTATAGTGAAAGGAATTTTTATTTTGAAAATACATGGATTAAGAAAAATTGTAACATCTTTAGTGGTCTCTTTAGGATTAGCTACTACCTTGGGAGTTTCTGCAAACAATACACCCCAAGTTCAAGCAAAGAGCTACAGTACAAGCTCTTTATCCAGTCTTAATTACTCTAAAGATGAAATTGTAACTGTAAATAACAATAAGCCTAGTTTTTCAGCTGCAACTAAGAGTAAAAGCCACGGTGCATGGCAAAAATTCAGCGAATTAGATACTTTAAACCGTGCTCACACTGCAAATGCACTTTTAAATAAAAAGTTAATGCCAACAACAATGCGTTCAGCTTTAACTTGGAATCCGACTGGCTGGCACAATAAACGTATTAAGAGTGGTTGGCTTTATAATCGCTCACATTTAATCGGCTACCAACTTACTGGAGAAAATAACAATCCTCGTAACTTAATCACTGGGACTCGTGAATTAAACGATCCTAATATGCTTAAATACGAAAATAAGGTAGCCACTTATATCAAGGCTTCAAATAAGCACTACATCCGCTACCGAGTAACCCCAATTTACAAAGGAAACAACCTTTTAGCAAGTGGTGTTCAAATGGAAGCTCAATCCATTGGTGATAACAGCGTCCACTTTAATGTTTATATCTTTAATGTTCAACCAGGAATGGTTTTAAACTATAAAGATGGAACCAGTAAGGTAGGAAAAAGTGTTACTACTAAAAAGAAAACTACTGTAGTTAAACATAAGAAAACAACTACCAAGAAAAAATCTGCTACTAAAAAGACAAAAACAAGAGTAATTCATAATGTGGCAAACAGAATTAGCACTGCCAGATACACAGTAGTAGGTAATAAAAGATCAAAAATTTATCATGTTATGAGTGGTCAAAATTACCACATGAGCTCAAGTAATGCAGTTTACTTTTCCTCAGAAGCTGCTGCAAAACGTGCAGGTTATAGAAAATCACTAAGATAAATATTAAATTAACAATCAAAAAGAACCCCCTTCAGTCAACGGTCTCTCAAGCGCTCTTCAGACGACAAGTCGTCTTCCGTCTAGCGCTTAGCGAGCCCAAATCCTTTTAGGGGTTCTTTTTGATTATCGTCTACTGTCTCGTATTAATATCCAATAATTTTATGTGATACTTCATTCATTACTTCTTCAGGTATCGAGTTAATTTCTACTGTGTACATCTTATTTAAGCGTGGATTGTAAAGACCTAATTTTTTAATATCTTTAAACAATTCAGTGTGAATTGAGTGGTTCCCCATGAGATAATATACCAAGATTTGTAAGGTATGTTTAGTGGTTGGCTCTGTCTTTGACACTTTAAAGTCCCATAGAGTATCTTTAGTTAAATAATCACCATCACCTGTTGAAATAATATCTGTGTACCCACCTTCAAAAGTAAAACCATCCTTTGTAATTGGTCCATACTTTTTCCAAAAGACCAAACTTCGATTAATCATAGTTATAATATTTTCTATTGTAGATTTATCTGGATTAATTTCTTCTACCGGCTTATAACCCATTATTCCTGCTCTGTAACACACATCGTATCCTACTATTTTACAAGCAGCAATAATAGAATCTTTATCAAGGCCTTTAATATTTTTTAGTAATGCTAGTGCATTTTGAAGTTCTACTTTACCTTCTGTCCATGAATCTAAGGCCATAGCTCCATTTATAGAAATAGAAAAAGCCTCTTTTTTTGGAGTGCCCATCATAAATCTTGTCATATAGTCGACAACAAGACCAACTAGACTTGCATGGATATTTTCTTTTTCATTCAAAGAAATATTATCTTCAAACTGTGTTGCAGTTAAGGCTTTTTTATTTACATATCCACCTCGTGGTTGTTTAACCTTACTAATCCTTTTAGTAACTGAATACATCTTTTTCCCTCCATTAGTAATCACCTACAATTATAATTATAGAACTTAGGCTTATTAAGACATCAAAAACCGCCTATTTTGTTCAATAGGCGGTTGTAGCAGATGGAGATAAAATAAAAGCCCCCTGAAAGGATTGGGGCTCGCTAAGCGCTAAACGGAAGACAGCTTGCTGTCTGGAGAGCGCTTGAGAGACCCTCAACTGTAAGGGGGCTTTTATTTTATAAAGTATTTTAAGAGAGTTTTATCTCTTGTCCTGGTACTATCAGAGTTGAGTACGTTGCATTATTGATTTGAAGCAATTTTGGCAACCAAATACCATGTCTAGTCGCAATTGTAACCCATGTGTCACCTGGCTGGCTGATATATTTACTTTCTAAGGACAGCTGATATTCCTGCTCTCCTGTATAAAAGCCATAAAAGTCATATCCTAGGGCTAGATGCTCTTTTTCAAAGGTATTTGTATAAATCCAAGTTCCGGCTTTTTCAATTCCTGAGTTGAGTTTATTTTCGTTGAAGCTTGTGACATTTAAGGTAGGTGGTAAATCTTCGATTTTAAATTCACCACTATCTAAGTCTTTCTTGTCAATTGCAATCCCAATATTTTCTTCAGGAACAATCCCAGCAAGGTAATTCACTAGCTGGTTTATTCGTCTAGCTTTATCTTTAACTTCTTTATTTGATACAAGCTTCACAGTCAGCTTCATAGTACGTTTTAAGTGAAGTTCAAAGCAGGCTTCTAAAAAGTACTTTGTATCAAAAATTGGAGAAGATAAGTCCGTTTGGATGCATGGGTGAAGCCGTAATCCTGCTTTTCTGATTAATGAAGCATGATGACTTCCTGCTAAAAGCCTCCCCTTGGTAGCACTGATAGGAACTACTAAGTCTTTAACTCCTGCTTTTAAAAGTTTTTGATATTTTTCTGGACCGCTTGGAGTATCTGAAAAAGTCCAAGCAATTTTTGGATATGTTGTCATGTTAATTGTCCTTTATAAATATTTATTGCGTCTATATGGCGACGTGAGAGACGGTGAGCACCTTTAGCAATAACTTGTCTAAGCCAGTGTAAATCACCTTCGTGGGCTTTTAAAATCGCAGCTAGCGAAGGGCCAATTTGCTTTTCTACCCATGCTGCCATATCTTCGATTGATTTACTTTCTTTTTTCACAGTCAGTTGCAAGCTCTCAACTTCTTGAAGAAAGGATTCCCACCAAGGAGCTGTTGGCCAGCGAGATTTATTACTATCAGTTGAAGGTGTTAAAAAGCGTAAGTATTGCTTTAAAGTGCCTTTTAAGGCATCTCCTACAGGTAGTCCATGCATGAGGTGCTCTACTAGCTTCTTAGCTCTTTCCTTACGATAGACCACTTCTAGACGAGTCCAAGCTCCAGGTACTTCGTCTTCTTCCGAATTTGCTTTTCTTTCTAGTGTCTTATCGTAAATCCTGCAGAAAAGGTCAGATGCTTGTGAGCCAAAATACATGGTTCTGCCCAAGAAGTTTCCAGTAGATGTTTGACGTGAATTAATTTCGTCCCATTTACTCCACCTAGAAGTAAAATTTCTAGCTAGGGCTGCCTTATTTATACAGTTGTAGCTGATAATCTGCGACTTATAGTCATCAACTGCTAGGTCAATCCTGGAAAAATTTACGTGTGGCAGTAAGTACAAGGTAGCAATCAACTTAAGCAAATCTCCATTTACAGAAAATTGGCGACACCCTTGACCTGTAATCATCACATGAACTCCTGCTTTTTTGTCTATTTTAGAGGTTTCTGTGACTTTATCTGTTTTAGCACTAAACATAATAAAAATACTTCCACTATTCCATTTGAGTTGATGACGGTAGCCAAACCTTCCCTTTGAAAGTAGGGTCAACTCTGAAAAATCTAAATCTAAAATTTTAAGAGTTTCTTTCAAAGACACTTCTAGGAGAGTAAATTCCACCCAGTCAAAAATTACTGATAGCATGTATTAAACACCTTTTACATCTTTTCTTGTATTTATTACCCCCCTATTAGTAGAGGGGGGTAATACAAAATTACATCTTTCTTTTCCTGGGGCTTTGCCCCAAACCCCACACTCGCCGTGA